>NZ_NRGT01000074.1:0-16377 GCF_002332285.1 Glutamicibacter sp. BW77
TTGAAAAATCAGAGCCATAGGGAATATAGGAGATTCGACGCAAATACGGTCACAATCAACGGCATTCCATAGGAATCCAAATTTGTCCGGGTTAATTCTGAGGCATGACCAGTTCCACCATGAAAAACAACGACCAATAGAATCGTCGCAATCACGCTGCAAGATAGTGCGACCAAAAACGTCAACAGATAGTACCGTTTCAGACTTCTTTCACGGCGCACCCACCGAATTCCGTATCCCCAAACTAGGGCACCGGTGACATTGACCAGAATGAATGCCAGCGAAGAAGAATCTGTAATCGAACTCCCCAAGAGGTTCGTGGCGATAGCCACGGCAACTCCCGCCCAAGGCCCTAAAACCATCGCGACGATCGCAGTTCCCAGCATGTCTAGGTAAAGCGGTATCCCCAGTGTTGCTACCAGCCAGAATCCTAATAAGTTGAGCGCAGTACTGCTAACAATCAGCAGCATTCTCCTTCCTAGCCGCCGAGATTTATTAGATTCATTTCTTTGTGTACTGTCCTCGATCTGCGTAATGGTCGAGTCTTCAACCATGTCTAGACTTTGAGAATTCGGATGAATTTCAGGCTCCGGCACATAAGTGACTCGGTCAGCTCTGGCCCGTAGACATCGGTTGCGCCAGTTTTCAACGTCCTCTTCCGTGCCACCTAAAGCACAGACAATTTCAGAAATAAGTTCCACGTTGAGTCGGGTACGCCCAACTCGAAAGGCATCGTACACCGTTGATCTCGCTGGTCGAGACGCCCCAGGATCAACGCCTTGCGAAATACGATGGCTAGAAATACGTCGAACGATTTCAGCGTAGGGAACGTCTCCGGCGTCAAGACGCAAACGTTGCAGATCTTCGGCAATGAGATCAAAAGCCGACAGTGTCGAGTGCGACTGTTCCTCAGATTTCGACACCGTTGCTTCCTTTTCTTATGGACCCGATGATGTTCCGCGCTTTGATTTAATTCTACGACGGAAGATTTAATAAACAGCACCGATTACAACTATCTATCGCCAAGTACCCACCTATGGGCAGAACAATAATTCATGCCTAGATTCGCATATACATACTTATTGCCCCTGGGGCTGTTGAGTACACAGTTATTGTTGTTCGGACTTGTATGGAGATGAGATTTTGTTCGTTTGTAGAACAATTTCATAGATAAGATTTTTGTAACTTGAGGTTTTCGACCGTGAGAGGTGTACCGCTTACGGTCCGATCTCGCACTGTGGCTAAAGTTATCATCTGCAAAAACTTGGGGGCAGATGCTGACTGGTCACGGAAACATCAGCACCCTTTAGCGCTAAAGGATAATAGTTAGGCACCTTCGAAGAATTTCGAAGGTGCCTAACTATTTAATTGCCTGTCAAGATACGCAGGGTCAGCTAACGCGGGAGCCTTGGCTAGTGCGCTGCGGTTGCCTGAGCCAGCAGTTCAATTACATGACGGTAATCCTTGCCGGTAGCTCGGCTCATGCCCAACTCGCAGGTGCGGTTACACGAGGCGTGAGCGCTAGCGTCCAACTCAAGCACCTCCTCAGCTTCGCGAGCAGTGGCGGATTCGGTCAGTTCCGGGTGCAACATGCCGCGATCTCCGGCGAAGGCACAGCAACCCCAATTCATCGGGATGTTGACCTTCTGCGCAACTGCTTCGGCGACCTTCTGCAGGTCCCCATTAAGTCCCATTTGAGTCGAGGAGCAGGTGGGATGCAAAGTTAGCGAATCAATCTGCGTGACCGGCGGAAGTTTGCCCAACAGGTGACGGGAAGTGAAGGCCAAAAGGTCCACAACTTCAAAGCCGTGCTCCTCTAATGTGTGAGCAAAGCCTTCGGTGCAGCTGGTGGCGTCAGAAATGACCGGCAAGCGAAAACCTGGCTGGGCTGCATGAACTTGAGCGCGCACTCGTTCTGCCATAAGTACATGGCCGTCCTCATATCCTTTAGAGGTCCATGGGGTGCCACAGCACATCGATTCGATCCCTTGCGGAACCAGCACAGAGACGCCGGCCTGCTTCAGCAGTTGTTCAAAGGCTGGAGCTACGCCTTGCCCCTCAGTGCCAGGCCCAAACATCGAATTCACGCAAGCGGGCAGGTAGATAGCAATTGGCTCCACGCCGGGGGCACCAAGGTTTCCCGTCAGCGGCTTACGTGCCTTACCGCCTTTAGGCAGATCTGCGTCATAACGAGGCACGGTGTCTTCCCCCACCACCTTGCGGGCAATCTCGGTAGCTCCGCGGACCAGCGGGGTAGGGAATTTATCTGCCATGCTCAGTGCCACCGAGCCAACTCGGGTTGCCGCACCCCAGCCCTTAGCAGCAGCCTTGAACCCAGCAGCCATGGCTGGCTTGGCATCCTCGCGGCGTAACCGTTTAACCAACAGTCCCGTGTTGATCTGCACTGGGCAAGCGGTGACACACATACCGTCTACCGCGCAGGTTTCCACCGCCGAGTATTCATAGTCGCGTTCGAGCTCCGCGACGAGTTCTTCATTCCCCTCGGCTTCTGCCTTCGCAATAGCCCTGCGCACGGCGATACGTTGACGAGGCGTAAGCGTCAGATCTTTGGACGGGCATACCGGCTCGCAGTAACCACATTCAACGCAGCGGTCCGCCTCAACCTCAATGGTCTCGTTGAGCTTGATGTTGCGGATGTGTGCGGCATGATCTTCATCGATAATAACGCCCGGATTGAGCATCATTCGTGGATCACAGGCGGTCTTGAGTTGGACCATCACCTCGTAGAGTTCGTCGCCGTATTGGCGGCGCACAAATGGTGCCATCGCACGACCCGTGCCGTGTTCAGCCTTGAGGTTTCCGCCCTTGGAAAGTACCAGTTCAACCATCTTGTCGTTGAATGCGTTGTACCGGTTCAGCGCGGTGTCACCTTCAAAGCGGTCAGTCAACATGAAGTGGATATTTCCGTCCTTGGCGTGACCAAAGATTACCGAGTCCTGATACTCATACTCGTCAAAGAGCTCTTGCAGGGTGCCGCAGGTTTCGGCCAGCGTATCGACGGGGACTGCTACGTCTTCGAGTAGTGCGGTTGTGCCTGAGACACGCGCCCCGGCCACCGAGGCGTAGAGCCCCTTACGGAATTTCCATACTGCTTGACGGTTTTTAGCGTCCTGGGACAGGATTGCTGGCGCACGAAGGGCGGCGGAATTTATCAGACGCTGACCGGCACTTTGCAGTCCGGCAAGTTCTTCGTCATGGTCTGCATGGTATTCAATGAGCAGTGCCGCTTGTTCTTTGACTTCAAATCCCATGATTGCCTCGGGAACTCCGGGTAGATTTTGACCTACGCGAAGTGAGGTGGAATCCATGAGTTCCAGTGTTGCCGCGCCAGAATCCAGCAGGTCCGGAAGCGCCCGGGTGGCCTGATCTAAGGAATCAAATACCGCCAAGGTTGCAATTGCGAGCTTACGGATGGGAACTGTTCTGAAGATCGCTTCGGCGACAAAGGCCAAGGTGCCCTCGGAACCAATGATCAGATGGGCTAGCAACTCCGCCGGCGAATCGTGATCGAGGAATGAATTAATGCCGTAGCCCATGGTGTTCTTTAGCGCGAAATGCTTCTCGATAAGAGCTACCGAATTCTTATTTGCACGTACTCGATCACGCAGTCGGGTCAGCGTCTGCACAAGCTGCGGCTCGGCGGCGGCGAGTTTGGCATCTGCGTCGGGGGCCGCGGAATCGATCATGGTCCCGCTAGGCAGCACAAAGGTCATCGATTCCAACGTGCGGTAAGTGTTAAATTCGGTGCCGCATGCCATACCCGATGAGTTATTCGCGATCACTCCGCCAATCGTGCAGGCAGCTTCACTGGCGGGGTCAGGGCCTAGCTTGTAACCGTAGACCGAGAGCCTCGCATTGACCTGACGCACCGTCGCACCGGGCTGCACACGCACACGCTTTCCCTGATCCAGCACGGTAATGCCACGGAAGTTTCTACGCACATCGAGCATCAGCCCGTCGCCGCTGGCTTGGCCGGCCAAGGAGGTTCCACCCGAACGCAAGGTAACCGGTTGTCCGGCGCGCATGCTGGCTGACAGCAACTGCGAGACTTCCTGCGCATCCTTGGCGATCACCACGGCTTCTGGGGTGTAGAGGTAATGCGAGGCGTCCGAGGCATAGGCCACCCGGTCGATGGACGTGGTTTTGACGCGGTCGGGCTCGGCGACCAGATCAAGAATGCTTCGGGAAACCTTGGTTTCTCCGAGTGCCGGCGTGCTCAATGCCATGATGCGCTCCTGTGCGTTGGTAGGCCCAGCCTACCTAAGGTCAATATTGTCTAACAAGTACACATGCTATATTAGTGCTCTTTGTGGGATAATCAATGGGTTGGCAAGTATCTTGAAGGGGAATTCATGTCCGCAAGACTAGGTGTCGTCTCGGTAGTCCAGGCGATGATCTACGATTTGCGAAGCAGAATTTTCGACGGTGAAATCCCTCCCGGCACCCCGCTAGGTGAGGTAGACATGGCCGCACACTATGGAGTCGCGCGTCCCACGGCGAAGGCAGCATTGGAAAACCTGGTAGCCAGTGGACTGCTGACCCGAAACGCGCATCAGAGCGCGCGCGTCACCGTCCTCGATTCGGCCGATGCTCGGGATATCTACCAAACGCGCGCAATTATCGAAGCCGAGGCCGTGCGCCTACTGGCAAGCACCGGCCATGTCCCGCAGGCCGCGCATGAAGCCAACGCGCAGATCACTGCTCTGGCCGACGCTTCGCCCGCGCAGATCATCGAGCCGGACCTGAAGTTCCACGCGGCACTGGTCAACGCCCTCGATTCGGCGCGAACTAGCGCAATCTATGCACAGCTCAGTGACGAGATCCGCCTATGTATGACGCATGTCCAGGATGCCACCCTGCTCAGTACCGAAAACATTGCCGCAGAGCATCAAAGGCTGCTGGACCAGATCAATTCCCGCGACGCGCAAGGCGCCGCCAGTACCTTAGCTGACCATCTCGGACGCGCAAGCAAGAAGCTCGAAGCTCATTTAGACCTGATCCAGCAGAACGGCAAATAGTGACCGGACCGTGCCGGCCGGCGAGCGCAGGAACTCCCGGCGATTAGGCCCAGCGCGTGTTGCTTGGCCTAGCGCTTCCCGGCAAGACGAGAATAATTCTCCAGGATGAGCCGAGCTCAGCATTTGATCCTCACAGCCAGCAACTGCTTGCGGAGGCACCACGGGCATGATCGCCCATGACCGGGAAGTGGCCGCGGAGCTGGCAGACGAGATAAGCGCGGCGCAAGACGGTCGGATGGTCGCAGTCGGTGGATGCCGCTCGTGCAGTACTCATAGCTTCAACATTTGCAGGATCTGTGTCCGGCTATTGGATTTCCACGATTTCCTCGCCCCATCTGCAATTAGCAGTTCTGGCGCGCCAGCCACAGTGAACACCCAGGGCAGGGCTCTGATGGATTTCCCGGTCTCCAAGGGTTTCGGTTCACCAGTGTGGCAATTAATATAGACGCAAGGTATTCACGCTTCGGTGTGATTCTTTGGAATACTCCATAGTTGGCGCGAAGTGACCGGCGCCTTTCGCCCCTTCTTCTCCGGCACGGCTAATTGCCCGCTGCCGGCTATCGACCGAGGCTCTTATGCCAGATCAAAAGGATCGTGAATCAAATGACTTCAAAAATCCGCATCGGTATTGCCGGATATGGAAACCTAGGCCGCGGCGTGCAAGCCGCAATTGCCAAAAATTCGGATATGGAACTGGTGGGCGTCTACAGCCGCCGCGATCCGGATACCCTTCAGCTGGCTCAGCCTGCACCACGCTACTCGGTGGATGTCCTGGGGGACCACGTTGACGATATCGACGTGCTGATCCTCTGCGGTGGCTCAAAATCAGACCTACCCGAACAAGGCCCCCGCATGGCTGCCCTATTCAACACCGTGGATAGCTTCGATACCCACGCGCGCATCCCGGAATATTATGAGACGGTCAACGCACCGGCGAAAGCGGCCGGCAAGACCGCGCTAATCTCCGCAGGTTGGGACCCGGGCATGTTCTCAATTAACCGCGTCTACGGTGAAGCGCTGCTTCCCGACGGGGAAACATACACCTTCTGGGGCCGCGGGCTGAGCCAAGGCCACTCCGATGCGGTACGCCGCGTGCCCGGTGTTGCCGGCGGCGTGCAGTACACCATCCCTAGCCCGGAAGCGATTGAGCAGGTACGTGCGGGACTACGCCCCACACTGAGCACTCGTGAGAAGCACCAGCGCGAATGCTACGTTGTTCTCGAAGACGGTGCGGATGAAAACACCGTGCGCGAATTGATTGTGAATATGGAACACTACTTCGACCAGTACGACACCACCGTGAACTTCATCGACGCGCAGACCCTCGCCGCCGAGCACTCGGACATGCCGCATGGCGGTTTCGTGATCCGTTCGGGCAACACCAGCGAGAGCCAGAAACAGGTCATCGAGTATTCGCTGGCCCTTGGCTCCAACCCGGAATTCACCTCCAGCGTGCTGGTAGCTTACGCCCGGGCCGCCTTCCGGATGAACCAGCGCGGCATCACCGGTGCGCAGACCGTTTACGATGTGGCCCCGGGGCTGCTCTCGCCCAAGTCCCCCGCACAGTTGCGCGCGGAGCTGCTCTAGGATTTTGCCGGGCCAGCAGCTCACCCGCTGGCGAGCGCATCCTTCTCCCAGGCCTCCACTGACCCCGGGACCTGCACGAACAGCGGATGCAGGGCCACCTGCCCTGCCGGTTCCAAGCGGGCGATGCGCGCGGGATCCCGGACGGAGAGCTTGCGCAGCAGGTGCTCGCGCTCGAAGTGCACCTGCCCCTGGGTGACCGGGATCTTTTCCAGCTGCGCGGCGGCTGCCGGATGCAGGATCTTCGCGGCGTCGAAGCGATAGCCCCGGACAGCCGCTTCGTCCCACAAGCCCTGCAGGTAGCCGCCCATATGCACCAGCGGGGCGGGCTGCGCCTTGAACCGGAGAAGCTGCGGGTGCCCGGTATAGCCCTTGGACTGGCCTGCGAGCACCTTCTGGGCCAGCAGTGTTTCACGCCAGCAGGCAACGAGCCCTTTGGCGTCGAGCAATGAGGGGTGCAGGGACCACAGTCGCATGGGCCAAGCCTAGTCGGGGTTCGGGCCAGCCGGGAACTCGATGATCTCGCTGCGGATCAAGAAGCGCTTGCCCTCCGGGGCTTCGACGGAGAAACCGGATCCCCGCCCGTTGACCACGTCCACGGTGAGCTTGGTGTGCTTCCAGTATTCGAATTGCTCCTTGGACATCCAGAAATCGATGTCGCCCAGAGCGGTGCCATCAGCGCCGTCCAGGGAAAGCACGCCGAGCCGGATGTCCGATCCCCCGGTGCGGAACTCGCCGGCCGGGTAGCACATCGGCGAGGACCCGTCGCAGCACCCTCCGGACTGGTGGAACATCAGCGGGCCGTGGATCCCCCACAGCTTGCGCAGCAGGTCCAGGGCTTCGGAGGTGAAGGCCACCCGCGAGAACTCTTCGCCCTCGATTGCGGCGCGCGTTTCGGTTACGGTGCTCATGTCCTGCTCCTGCCTCGTTGTCCACGTCCGGATTTATCTCGTTGTGGCCAGTGTCCTCTTTTTGGGCCGCACCGTCCATCGCTCGGCCAGGACACCGGTACCGGATGCCGCTTCGAAAAGCCGCATCCGGTACCGTGCCATCAACCGTTGCGGATCCGGCTACGCCCTGCCGGCGTAGTCGATGACAACGCGCCCATCGATCTTGCCATGGCGCATTTCGTCGAATACGGCGTTGATGTCTTCCAGCGGGCGGGTATGGAAGGTCGGCTTGATCTTCCCTGCCGCATAGAATTCCAGCGCCTCGATCATGTCCTGCCGTGTTCCCACGATCGATCCGCGGATGGTCAGGCCCTTGAGCACGATGTCGAAAATGGGTGCGGGGAAATCACCGGCGGGCAGCCCGTTGAACACGATCGTTCCGCCGCGCCGGGTCATGCCGATTGCTTGCCCGAACGCCTTTGGATGCACCGCCGTAACCAGCACGCCGTGCGTTCCGCCAACCTTCTGCTGGATGATCTCGGCCGGGTCCTGGGCGAAGGCATTGACGGTGATTTCCGCTCCATGCTTCGAGGCCAGCGCCAGCTTGTCATCGGCCACGTCAATGGCGATCACCCGCATGCCCATGGCCACCGCGTACTGCACCGCGATATGGCCCAGTCCGCCGATACCCGAAATAGCCACCCACTGGCCGGGCTTGACCTCAGTCATCTTCAGGCCCTTGAAGACAGTCACTCCCGCGCACAGCACCGGCGCGATTTCATGGGGATCCGAACCCTCCGGGATGTGCGCGGCATAGCGGGAATCCACCAGCATGTACTGGCCGAAGGAACCGTCCACGGAGTATCCGCCATTGGACTGGGCTTCGCACAGCGTCTCCCAGCCGGTGCGGCAGTACTGGCAGTGCCCGCAGGCGCTGGCCAGCCACGCGTTGCCGATCATGTCCCCGAGCGCTACCTCGGTGACTCCTTCGCCGAGCTTTTCCACGATGCCCACGCCTTCATGCCCGGGAATCAGCGGAAGCTTCGGCTTGACCGGCCAATCGCCCTCGGCGGCGTGCAGGTCGGTGTGGCAGACGCCCGAGGCGATCAGCTTCACCAGCACCTGGCCGGGGCCGGGCTCGGGGATCTCGGCGTCCTTCACCTGGAACTCTTCGCCGAAGCCTTCGACTATTGCAGCTTTCATCTTGCTCATGTACTTTGTCCTTTGCATGGTATTCGAAGGTGCGGGGTGCCGGCTGGCGTGCGGGGGATGAGGCCAATCGATCCCCGGACGCTGTCCCGGCTGGCCCCGCACCTTCGAGGTCTGTTGTCATCTCATGCTGCTCGTGGCAGCTACTGCTCCTAGAAGAAGCCCAGCTTGTCTTCCGAGTAGGAAACCAGCAGGTTCTTGGTCTGCTGGTAGTGGTCCAGCATCATCAGGTGGTTCTCGCGGCCGATACCCGAGGACTTGTATCCGCCGAAGGCCGAGTGCGCCGGGTAGGCGTGGTACTGGTTGACCCACACGCGTCCGGCCTGGAGGGCGCGGCCGGCACGGTAGGCCACGTTGCCATTGCGGCTCCACACCCCCGAACCCAACCCGTACAGGGTGTCGTTGGCGATGGAGATCGCGTCGTCGTAGTCCTTGAACTTGGTCACCGCTACCACCGGCCCGAAGATCTCCTCCTGGAAGATGCGCATGTCGTTGGTGCCCTCGAAGATGGTCGGCTGCACGTAGTAGCCGCCGGAGAGCTCTCCGCCCAGATCCGCACGTCCCCCGCCGAGCAGCACCTTGGCGCCCTCGGACTTGCCGATGTCCATGTAGGAGAGGATCTTCTCCAGCTGGTCGTTGGATGCCTGGGCACCCATCATGGTGTCGGTATCCAGCGGGTGTCCCTGCTTGATGGCCTTGGTGCGGGCCACCACATCGCCCATGAAGCGGTCATAGATGCTTTCCTGGATCAGCGCACGCGATGGGCAGGTGCAGACTTCGCCCTGGTTCAGCGCGAACAGCGTGAATCCTTCCTGCGCCTTGTCGTAGAAGGCGTCATCCTTGGCAGCGATGTCCTCGAAGAAGATGTTCGGGGACTTGCCGCCCAGTTCCAGGGTGACCGGGATCAGGTTTTCCGACGCGTACTGCATGATCAGCCGGCCGGTGGTGGTCTCGCCGGTGAAGGCGATCTTGCGGATGCGCTTGTTGGAGGCCAGTGGCTTGCCCGCTTCCACGCCGAAGCCGTTGACCACGTTCAGCACGCCGGCTGGCAGCAGGTCGCCGATCAGTTCCATGAGAACCAGGATGGAGACCGGGGTCTGCTCGGCGGGCTTGAGCACGATCGCATTGCCGGCAGCCAGGGCCGGGGCGAGCTTCCACACGGCCATGAGCAGCGGGAAGTTCCACGGGATGATCTGCCCGACCACGCCCAGCGGCTCGTGGTAGTGGTACGCGGTGGTGTCCTCGTCGAGCTGGGAGAGGCTGCCTTCCTGGGCGCGGATTGCTCCGGCGAAGTAGCGGAAGTGGTCAACTGCCAGCGGCAGGTCGGCGTTCAGGCACTCGCGGATGGCCTTGCCGTTGTCCCAGGTTTCGGCCACGGCCATCATTTCGAGGTTTTCCTCGATGCGGTCCGCGATCTTGTTCAGGATGACAGCGCGTTCGGCAGGGCTGGTCTTGCCCCAAGCAGGAGCGGCCGCATGGGCTGCATCCAGTGCTACCTCGATGTCTTCTGCAGTGGAGCGCGCCACTTCGCAGAAGACCTTACCGGTTACCGGGGTGACATTTTCAAAGTACATACCCTTAACCGGAGCAACCCATTCGCCACCAATGTAGTTCTCGTAACGTGGTTTAAAATTGACCAATGCCCCATCGGTGTTTGGATTTGCATAAACGCCCATTGCTGCACGACTCCTTAGTCAGTCATCCTGGCCACGATGTCTTCACCGCGGAACCTTGAATGTGACTCTAGTCACGTAAAGGTTGCAAGTAGGTTGCAGCTGAAGTCCGCTATTCGTCCAGCCCTTGAACCTCGGCAACGATCAGCGAACGAGCCGGTGAATCAGCTGGCAGTTCCCGCAAGGCCGCACGCAACAAATCCGAGTCAGCCAGCTGGCGGCCCAAGTTCAATAGCTGATGGGCGGTGCCTCGATCCAGAACCATTTCACGCAAGGCCGCCTCGGCACGGTAGCGCAGCAGTATGATTCCTGGAGCCTGCGACCGTGCGAGCATCCCTGGCGAATATATCTGCAAGGCAGCGCCGAGATCGCCTTCCTCCAAGGCCTTCCATAGCCGGCCAATTGTTGTTTGCAAACCCCATTGCAATCGATAGGGTCGCGAGGTCAATGTTCTCCCCGGGACCGTCCCAAGCACTTTGCGTAACCTGACGATTTCGGCTCGAGCGGTGCCTTCTGCCGCCGCATCAGGCCTTTCGAATAGCTCCTCGACAAGTTGAGCCGTATTCAGCCCTTCTCGATATTGTGCTAGCAACGTCAGGATTTCAGCGTGGCGCAGGGAGATCGGAACGGAACCTAGGTGAGCACCGTCGGAGCGGCCAAGATCCAGATAGCCCGGGTCTGCCACTACTCCAGCGCCAGGCAGGAGTAATTGAGTTTCCGCAGCCATCACCGCCGCTTGCAGTAGCGGCAGTGAATGCGTTGCGATGGCATCTGGCCCGCCAGTCAGATCAATTGCGCCTATTACTTGCCCGGTGCGTGGATCTCGGATGGGAACCGCGGAGCAGCTGTATTGGTGAGCTCTTTCGTAAAGATGCTCCGCACCTGAGACTTGGGATCCAGCACCGGTGGCTAATGCCATTCCCGGTGCAGACGTTCCAACCGTCCTTTCCGCCCAGTCGGCGCCGGCCATGAAGCCTACGCCTTCCGCTTGAGTCAGGGCGCCATTGCTGCCTGCGACCCACAACAAGGTGCCGCCGGTGTCAGCCAATGCGACTAAGAGGTTGGCGTCAGTTGCTGCGGGAACCAAGAGTTTTTCAAAAACCGGCCAAATCCGCTGCAGCTCACTACGTTCGCGAGCAAGCCTCAGATGATCATCGCTGAGCACTGAGGGGACTTGAACGGCAGTGAGAGATGCCAGCGAGCGCTTCCATGATTCACGCACATCACTTCGCAGTGGAAGTTCTGCCACCCCTGCCTCTCGCGTCTCCAAAAGCTCATGCGCGTGCTGGGCGCGACGCGATGCGCCGGACCAATCTATGGCGGACTCGCCCATAACTCTCCTCTATCCAGCAACCTGGATTTCTGCAGTGCTCACCAGCCTAGGCGACTACGTGGGACTTGAGAAGAGCTATCTTCTTCTCAACATACGGGTTCACTTTCAGGGGCCTTGCCCCCACAAACAGGGTCCTATCCGAGGTTGAGCCTGCTACGTCTAAACCCATTAAAACAAATAGATAAGTCACCTATAAATTGCCAACATTTAGGGATAAGTTCACCAAGGTCATTTCTTAGAATTTCATCCTTGATCCCCTTCCATTTCTTCGTCGTTGAGAGTATCGTACAACCAAATGGTTGTATATGAATTGAGCGAAGAACAGACAAACAAGGTCTTCCGCGCCTTGGCAGACGCCACACGAAGAGACATCGTGGCGCGAACCTTGCACGCCGAGGTCAGTATTTCCACACTGGCCGCCGACTACGACATGTCTTTTGCCGCAGTCCAGAAGCATGTGGCATTTTTGGAGTCCGCTGGTCTGGTCAGCAAAATCGCACGTGGCCGCGAACGTATTGTTCGAGGTCAGCCGGACACGATCCGGCACGCCCAGCAGTTACTTTCATCCCTCGAAGAAATCTGGCGCCAGCGCATCAACCGGCTCGACGATTTCCTCGCCGACGAGGCAACTTAAGGAGTAATCTCATGCCCGTCACTTCAGTTATCCAAGATGCCCAAGCCCTCACGCTCACGGTACACGCCGAGTTTGGCGTGAAGGTTTCCCGTCTCTGGGACGCCTACCTCGATCCGCGCCAGATTGAAAAGTTCTGGGGACCGGTTGAGTACCCCGCGACTTTCACCCGGCACGATGCAGTGTCAGGTGGTCGCACCAATTACCATATGACCTCTCCCGAAGGAGAAGAGTTCCACGGCTACTGGGAATGGAACGAAATCGTTGAGCAGAAGTTCTTCGAAGTCACCGACGGTTTCGCGCATTCCGATGGCTCCCCGAACACCGAGTTGCCCACCACGCGCACCACCTTTTCCTTTGACCCGCAAGATTCGGGAAGCAAGCTGACCATCACTTCAAACTTCGATTCCATGGAGGCCTTAGAACAAGTTGTAGCCATGGGCATGATCGATGGGACTCGTTCGGCCATGAGCCAGATCGAACAGGTGCTCAGCGATCTGCGTGACTACTCAAAGAATTTCACCACCGAGGCTCAGCTCCTCTCCGATACCCAGGTTCGCGTCAGCCGGATTATCCGAGGAACCCGCGAACAGGTGTGGCTGGCGCACCACGATGCACAGCTTATGAAACGCTGGCTGCTCGGCCCCGACGGCTGGAGAATGACTGAATGTGCCCCACCCGAGGCTGTTGGCGACAGCTACCGTTACCACTGGGAACCGGAATCCGGCACCGCGGAGCAGTGGTTCGGTTTCACCGGCACACTGCTAGAACAGTTGCCGCAGTCCTACGAACGGACCACCGAGCAAATGATCGACACCGACTACCCAGCAACCATCAACGAATCAACGTTCACCGAAACTACCGCGGGTACGCTGCTGTCCGTCGTCATCACCTATCCGGATGCCCAGACCAGAGACATGGTGCTAGCCACCGGAATGACTAACGGGATGGAGGCCAGCTACGCACGGCTCGAATCGCTGCTCTAAGCGCGATTCGCCCCACATCCGGCACGCGGGCGCGCGCAAATATGAAACACTTGGAAGCATGACTTCCCACAATTCACGCGCAGGCTTGGATAAGCAGGCCACCCAGGTTCAGGACATGTTCGACAAGTTGGCGCCACGTTATGACTTGCTCAACACCTTGATGACCGGCGGCATTGTGAACTACTGGCGCAAGATCACCACCGAGGCGATCGCACCGAAGCCCGGCGAGCGCATTCTTGACCTTGCCGCGGGTACCGGAACTTCCTCGGTGCCGCTGGCCAAGGCCGGCGCAAAGGTGACCGCTTGCGACATGTCCCACGGCATGCTTGCCGAGGGTCGCAAGCGCTACCCGCAGCTTGAATTCGTCTACGGCGACGGTACCGATCTGCCATTCGAGGACAACTCCTTTGACGCGGTCACCATCTCCTACGGACTGCGCAACATCTCCGACACCGAGAAGGCTCTGTCGGAGATGCACCGCGTGACCAAGCCGGGCGGTCGCATTGTGGTGGCAGAGTTCTCCACCCCCACAATGACTCCGATCAAGCAGGCTTACAAGCAGTTCTTGCCTCGCGTGATCCCAGCCTTGGGATACATCGTTTCGCCAAACCCGACGGCCTACGCCTACCTGGCTGAGTCCATCGCTGCCTGGCCAAACCAGCAAGACCTAGGACAGAAGTTCATCAACGTCGGTTGGAAGAACGTCGAGTTCCGTAACCTGACCGGCGGCATTGTCGCCGTACACCGCGCTTGGAAGTAGCCCTTCCGCAGAATTGATCTTTCGGTTCGCATCCAACGCTGGATGCGAACCGAAAGTTTTTAACGATGTTTTTTCGTTTGTGTTGCTGGCATGCTTGGGTGCATGAGCCTGCTCGCTAGTGAAGCACCACGCACCGCCCTGAGTTGGAAACTACTGCCAGCGGCCTTACTCGCGGTATCCGGCGTGCTACTTTTCGGCGTTGAAAACGATCTGTTGGGCTATGGTCTGCTTGTGTTGAGCCTGCTTACGGCTGCCTTTATCGACCGCAGGCTCGCATGCCACCTGGCGCTCATAGCCGCAGGGCTGGCCATCATCAGCTTGGTCCCGTTAAACGCCGACTTAAGCTTGGGACATATGGCACTGATGGGCGGCGCGCTGGCACTGGCCGTAGTGGTTCCCTGGCTGGTATCGAGATTCGTATACCGCGAAAAGATCATCAAATTTCCGGTGAATACCGGACGTAAATGGCCATTAGTTGCCAAACTTTATCTACTGGGCGTCGTAGCCTTGGGCTACTTCATTCTGCCGGTGTATTTGATAAGTACCGGCGTTTACCAGAATTGGCCAGATGCCTCGGATCCAACCATCTTCTGGCGACTCTTCCTCGGCGTTAACTCCGTAGGGATCTGGGACGAGCTATTCTTCATCTGCACCACCTTCACGTTATTGCGCCAGCACTTCCCTGACTGGCTAGCGAATCTTTTGCAGGCGGTGATCTTCTCCTCGTTCTTATGGGAGATCGGCTACCAATCTTGGGGTCCTCTACTCACTTTCCCCTTTGCGCTATTGCAGGGCTACACCTTCAAACTGACCAAGTCACTGACCTACGTCATCTCGGTGCACCTAATCTTCGACTTCGTGCTGTTTCTCGCGCTGGTCCATGCCCACAATCCAGCATGGCTTCCAATTTTCTTGTACTGACTGCTCAACCGCTCACGCTGCGCTGTTAGGGGTGGCTTGTGAAAAAGTAAAATATCCGACGGTAGCGCGATTCTCCGCTATAAGTAGGACTTTTTCTGACCCGTGACCCGTTCCATTCACAGCAAGCATCTGATGTACGCGGGCGAAGGATATTCTAATGGTCAAAAACCATTACATTGGTTCGCACGTAGCAACTGACAAGGATTCTCACCCGAAGAGTTCGGGTCTTGCGGAAGCTTCGCCATCGCCTTGCGGACGCACGTTACGGACATCGAGTTCCCTAGCGTCGCATATTCAACGAATTCACAAGCCACCCCTAAAGGAACGCGAAGCCCAGGATGCCGCAGAAAAAGCAGCTCAGCGGGCGAAACGGCGGGTCTCAGATTTTCCTAACGCACCGACCACCCGAAGCCCCGGAAAAAAGATTGTTAAGAGTGTTAGGGAATATGTTCCGCCACAGCCACGCCGTTCATCCGACCAAGGCTACGAACGATAGACCATAAGAGACGAAGCGGAAATCTGTACTGTTCGAAGCGCGAGCATGTGGTGTTGAATGTAGGGCAATGATCGTTACTGACTAGCCGAAAGCTTAGGCCCAATAAATGAATTCTGGTCAGCAGTTATGTAATGGCCATGATGAAGTAATGATTTATAAGGTAGGAACGTCCCTGAAACTTCGTACTGATGTAGTTTTGCTTGTTGAAATGGAGAAATGATGAGTGAAGGTTCTTTTGAAACCCTGAGGTCGCTAGTGAGTGCTGCGCGTTCAGCTCGACACCACCGTGATTTTTCAGCTGTGGTGGAGATCGTGGAAGTCGCGGGAAACACTGAAAAAGGCAAAGTTACAGTGAACCATCAAAGCGGTTCTTGGCAGTTCTTGAGTTCAGGCGGACACAGGTTTTCTTACACCCGAGAAGAAGGCAAAACCTTCCGTTACAGAGGGGAAACTGAACGAGGTGCGAATGATCCTTCCCAGAAGCATCGGGCAGTCGAGCTTTTTTTCCCTTTGGAGATGCCAATATGGGGGGCAAAATGGGACTTGTACCGGCTTGAATCTATTAGGGACTATGGCGATATCATCCGGGTAGATCTGGTGGATCAAGAATCTGAAGATATCACTGCTTATGCAATTTTCGACAAGGAAGCAGGGGTGTTTATTGAGTTTTCTGCTTATTGGGAAAAACGTACCGTAACGGAATTGCACTACGGACCTAAGCGATGAACCTGGTGATGTGTTCATCGCTTAGGTTCATCTAGTAGGGGGCAACTTTACCATTCGGATATTTGCAGACCACGGTCTTGTAGCACTGAAAGCGTGGAAGAGTGATGTTGGGGTGGCTTGTGAAAAAGT